>CP132904.1:0-20063 GCA_031446165.1 Arsenophonus sp.
TAGCTGAATGCTTTTCACGGGGTAGCTGAATGCTTTTCACGGGGTAGCTGAATGCCTTTCACGGGGTAGCTGAATGCCTTTTAAAAAAAAAAAATTAAAAAAAAACCAACAAAATACATAAATAAATCATAAAGATATATTTTTTTTTATGAAAAAAAATTCTTATGAAATAATCTTAGTTTTTAACATCCCTAAGTTTAAATAAGTTTAAATAAGTTTAAATAAGTTTATAAGAAGAACAAAACCTGTGGATAACTAATTTTAGTTTTAAAAAAAATAATAACTTTACACCAGAACTTATATTAAAAATTTTTAAAATTGTAGTTCATATAAAATATAGTAGATCTATTTTTTTTGAAATTAGTGCCAAAAATAATTATTTGAAATAATAACCAGTAATTTTATAAAAAAAAATTATTAAACAATTAATTTAATTTTAATTTTAAAAAAAATGAAAATTATAAAAATTTATGAAAAATTAAAAAAATCTTAATGTATTAAAATAACATTTGAATATATAGCAATTTTTTATTAAAAAAAATCTGATCAAAGAAACATTGTAATTTTTAAAATTATATGTTAAATTTTCATTTAAATTAAATTTCAATGCTCAAAAAAAATAAAATGCATTATAGAAAACTTTAATTTAAAAAACAAAAAGCATAAATTTTTATTTTAAAAAGTATTAACTTTTAATATTAATAAACATAAATATTTTTCAAAACATCACTTACGCAAAAATGCTAAAAAGGAGAAATAATTAATTTTAAAAAATTATTTGATTATTAAACAAAACCAAGGATATATGAACAATATTGATATTGATAAATTTATTTTTTAAATCATTTATCAATCAGTGATACAAAGAAATTTATTGTCTTTATTTAATTTTTAAAAAGAAATATACAAACCAATATCAACATTGTCATTTATTATAAAAAATTAAATTAAAAAATATTAATTATATTCAAAATTTAATATATTAACTAAATGCCAATATTAAAAATATAAAAAATTAGAAAATAAAACACAATACTAATTATTTAAAAAATATTATTTAAAAAATATATAAATACTATATTCATGTCTTCATATAAATATCATATAAAGTTTAATCATAAAAAGGGAAATAATATGAATGAAATAACAAAACAATTAACAAAAGAAGCGGAATACAAAATTATCTCAAAACATTTAAGTAGCATAACAACATTAAGAAAATTCGCTCTAACAAAAAACTTTGATTGGCTTCAAGAAGTTAAAGATAAACTTGAAGCAATAATTGAAGAAAATAAAGATGCTTATGAAAAAGCAAAAAAAGAAGCTGAAAAAAAAGAAAAAAAACGACTTGATTTAATAAAACTCATTGAAGAAAATGGTTTTAATCTTCATTCTTTATTAGAACCTGTTATCACTAAAACAATTAATAAAAAGAAAAAAAATAACATAAACACACGTAAACCAAAGTATAAATTTTTAGACGAAAATGGTCATATTCAAACTTGGTCAGGAAACGGGAAACCGCCAATGAGATTACAAAAATTACTAAATAATGGAAATTCACTTGATAAATTTTTGATTAAAAATTTGTAATTTCTTTAAAATATTACTTGTTAATATAATCAATATAAATATGTTAAAAACAAATAATTTCATTATGAATGTATGATAATTCGAAATTAATAATTTTACCTCATCTTTAAATACATTTGAATTTTTATTAAAAAATTTAATAAAAAATAATTTCTTGTTACAAGTTATATAGTCAAAAAAATTATTACTAAATAGCACAAAAACAACTTATAATACTAAAGTTTTTATATATAAAAAGTACCAAAAATTAATTGCATATAAATATATTATTAAATACAAAAATATTATTTAAGATAAGCAAACAAGAAATTGTAGAATATACAATATATATTTTTTATATATATTTAAATATTTTAAAAATTAAAAAATTACAAAAATATTAAAAATTAAAAAATATTTTGTGATTTTAAATAAAAATTATTTAATGATGGCAGATCACAAAATGAAAAAGTTTATTGAAAAAATGATTTATATATCAAGATGGTTATTATTTCCTGTTTACATTGGTTTGTCATTTGGGTTTATTTTACTTACTTTAAAATTTTTTCAACAAATAATATCAGTTATTCCAGAACTTTTTACGATTTCTGAATCAGGATTAATATTAATAGTTTTATCTTTAATTGACATCGCATTATTTGGTGGTCTTTTAGTTATGGTTATGTTTTCAGGTTATGAAAATTTTATTTTAAAAATGACAGTTGATGATACAAATCAAAAATTAAGTTGGATGGGAAAAATGGATGTTAATTCTATTAAAAATAAAGTTGCTTCATCTATTGTTGCTATATCCTCAGTACATCTTTTAAGACTTTTTATGGAAGCAGAAAAAGTGGATGATAATAAAATTATGTGGTGTGTTATTATCCATTTATCATTTGTAATTTCTGCATTTGGTATGACTTATATTGATAGAATGAGTAAAAATAACAAAATTTAATTTCAATATAAATATCTCACAACATAAAATATAAAAATATTTTTTGTATTTTATATTACATTACCCTATAATTTATTCGAAAAACATGTATTCAATAAATATATTAATGATTTTAAAAATGACAAGATAACATACATAAACATAACTTATAGAGTTATTAACTGAATCGGTGATTATGCCTGTGGAAAACAATAGATTGCGATAACTGTAATATCTGATAAATATAACTCTTTATAAATTGATTGTTTTTTATACAAAAATATTTCCAAATGATTAAAACTCAAAAAACCGATCTTAAAAAAAATAATAATTGATCTTAATTATTATAAAAATAATAGTTTTATTTAAATAATGATTCATTATAATATATAAATATATGGTTTTGTTTTTTCAATAAAAACTAGCTATGAATTTGAATTAATATATTTTTTTATGTAAAAACAATTAATTTTTTACCAAAACAATTTCATTGTGTAATTAATTAAGCAAAATTATTAAATAACTTATTTATCATTATTAAAATTCAATGAAATACTGAAAATTTATTAAATTAAAATTATAAAAACTATGAATATTATTGATAAATATAATAAAAAATATTTAATCATTTTTTTAAAAAAAATCATATTTATTAATTTACATATTTAAAATATGATAATATCAACGATTAATATATCAAATATTTTTTAAAATAAAATTAAAACACCTTTCTATTTATTTTATTAAATTTAATAAATTACAAAAAAATTTTTATGAAAATTACTACTATTTCTGATTTACAAAAATGGAAACAAAAAAAACAAAAATTTGCTGCAATTACAGCTTATGATGCTACTTTTGCTAAACTATTCTATGAACAGGGTATACATGTTATTTTAGTAGGCGATTCTTTAGGAATGACTATTCAAGGTCACAACTCTACATTACCAGTTACAATAAAAGATATGATTTATCACACATCCTGTGTAAGACGTGGTGCACCATCTTGCTTATTATTAGCTGATCTTCCATTTATGAGTTATGCTACAGATGCTGAAACATTTAATAATTCAGCTGCACTTATGCAAGTTGGTGCAAATATGATAAAACTTGAAGGTGGTGATTTATGGGTCATTAATACTGTAAAAAAATTAACTCAACGATCAATACCAGTATGCAGTCATCTTGGTTTAACACCACAATCCATTAATATTTTCGGTGGCTACAAAATTCAAGGACGAGATACAATTTCATCAGAAAAAATATTAAATAGTGCACTATCATTAGAATCTGCCGGGTCACAGTTATTAGTATTAGAATGTGTATCTTTTGATTTAGCAAAACGTATTACTAATGCACTTACTATTCCAGTTATTGGAATTGGGGCTGGAAATATAACAGATGGTCAAATTTTAGTAATGCAAGATGTATTAGGCATTACAGGCGAAAATACACCTTCTTTTGCTAAAAACTTTTTTAGTACAGGTGAAAATATTCAAGATGCGATTCGTCACTATGTTAATGATGTGGAATCTTCTGTATTTCCTTCTTCTGAAAATACTTTTTATTAACTCAATGGAATATCAAATAGGATGCTTATTGTAAAATCATTATTAGTATTACGTAAAAAAATAAAAGAATATCATCAACAAGATAAAACAATTGCTTTTATACCTACTATGGGAAATTTACACAATGGTCATATAAAATTAATAAATGTTGGAAGTCTAAAAGCTGATATTGTTATAGTAAGTATATTTGTTAATCCTATTCAATTTGATAACAAAAAAGACCTAAAAAAATATCCAAGAACTATTGATGAAGATTTTAAACAATTAAAAAAACATAAAGTAAACATAGTTTTTGTACCAGATCAATCTGCAATCTATAATAATGAAATTAACTTACAAACAACAGTTGATGTGCCTTATTACTCTTCTATTTTAGAAGGAAAAACTCGTCCTGGACATTTTCGTGGTGTTGCTACTATCATCTGTAAATTTTTTAATTTAATAAAACCAAATATAGTTTGCTTTGGTGAAAAAGACTTTCAGCAGTTATTACTTATTCGTCAACTAATTTTAGATATGAATTATGACATTAAAATTATTAGTGTACCCACAGTTCGCGACAATGATGGGTTAGCATTAAGTTCACGTAACAATTACTTAACATTTGAAGAACGTCAACGAGCAGCAAACATTTATAAAATTTTAAAAAAAGTAAAAAAACAGTTACTGATCAGTAACCATAAGTTAACCGATTTACTAAAAACAGCAAAAGAAGAATTTTTAAAATCTGGAATACAACCAGATATATTAGATATACGTGATGCATATACTTTAAAACCAATAACGTGTATCAGCAAAAAAGCAGTTTTGTTATTTTCTGGATTGGTTGGTAAAACTAGATTAATTGATAATATGCAAATAAATCTTTTTGAAAAAAAAGATCATACCCTATAATTTTTTATATCTTAATAAAAAATTATATATTAATGTTTTCATTACTTTTTAGACAAAATTATTTTGTAATAATTAAAAATTAATAACAATGAAAATTACTGTTCTAGGTTGTGGTGCATTAGGACAATTATGGTTAAATGCATTATTTCAAAAAAAACACAATGTTCAAGGATGGTTACGTGATTCAAAATCTTCATGTAACATAAATATTTTTACTACTGATAAACTTCATAAGTTTCAATTACCTGCAAACAATGTTAAACATTTAACAGACAGTAAATTATTGGTAGTTACATTGAAAGCATGGCAAATATCTGATGCGATACGTAAATTACTTCCAAAAATTAGATCTGATTGTTGTATTTTGTTGCTGAACAACGGATTAGGTGTACAAGAAGAGTTACCTTATCTGAATCAACCATTATTAATTGGTACAACAACCCATGCTGCAAATTTTCAAAACAAAACAGTACATCATATTTATTCTGGAAGTACCAACATTGGGCCAATGAATATACAAGCGAAATCTAATAATGTGATAACTAAAATATTAGATAATGCGTTACCACAAGTAATATGGCATGATAATATAATGATCTCGAGTTGGCTAAAACTAGCAGCTAATTGTGTAATTAATCCACTTAGTGTAATTCATGAGTGTTGTAATGGTAAATTAAGACAATATTCAAATCAAATTGAAAAAATTTGTCGCGAAATTGCTATTGTAATGAATTTAAAAGGTTATCACACTAATTACAACAGTTTACAATTATATGTAGAAAAGATTATTACCAATACTGCCAATAATATTTCTTCAATGCTTCAAGATATAAGAGCTCAGCGTCGTACAGAAATTGATTATATTAATGGTTATGCAATTAGGTGTGCAAAAACTTATAACATATATTTAAAAGAGAATTGCCGACTTTTTAATATAATAAAAAATAAAGAAAATTTCATAGATTCAAAAAATGAAAGTTTCATATGAAAAAGTAAGAACTATCACTATTTAATGATAAAAAACGTTTCATAAATAGTTTTTTGATTGGTTAATAAAATATAATTTATTAATATTTAAAATTTTATAAAAAAAAGAAAATATTAAATATTTTTATAAAACACTTTAACATATAAAAATAACAAAATAAATCATTAATATTTTAAGTATAATTATATTTAAAAATTAAATTATTATTAGTTTTATTTTCAATAAAACTCTTTATTCATTTTTCTTTAAAATATTTTATTTATGTTTATTTATAATTAAATATCATTATTCTTTTTTCATTTTTAAATATTAATAAAGAAACTTGCATATATTTTAAAATAAAATCTTAATTATTTAACAAATAACAATATAGTTTTTATTTATAAAATAATAATTTTTAATATTATTTATTTATAAATATCTTATTTAAGAAAACTATTTTTTAACTTTTACAAATAATCAGAATTTATAAAAATTCTTTATATTTTAACTTTAATCGTTACAGTAAACATTTTTAAATAGTATTATTTATTTTTTCTAAATAACAAATTATCAAAATATAATTAATATCTAATATCAAAATTTTTCTTAAAAAATATAAAAAATTCTCAATACATATAGATATAAATCACTTTAAAGTATTTTTATTATTCTAACCAGAATAGTTTATGTTTTCATGGTTACTTGAATTTAAATTATTTGAAGTATAATAAAAAAATATAATTTATTTGCAATATATATAAATATTTTAAATATAATATATATTTTATTAATAGAATATATTTAAAATTATATTACTTAATATTTATTTTATGAAAAATAAATAATATATAAAAATATCTTTTGGTAATTTCGTCTAATTGATATTAATAATTTATTGAAATCTATAATAAATGTGTTTTTTTGAAATGGAAAAGTTGAGAAATTTAATTTCAAAAAACAGATATTTTAATGGATGTTAAAGACTATGAAAACAATTTTAATAACTGGTGCAGATGGTTTAATCGGCCAAGAATTATGTAAAAAAATTAATAAATCTTACATAATAAAAAAAATTGATAATAAATTTCCAATAACATCTTCCTCATATGGTGATATTCTTATCCCAGAAACATTACAGGAATTTATAAAAGATTGTGATGGTGTGGTACATTTAGCAGCAATTTCTCGAGTTATTTTTGGGGAAAAATACCCGCAACGCTGCTGGGAAACAAATGTAAATGGAACGTATAATATACTTAATTTAGCTTATCAATCAAATAAAAAACCTTGGGTATTATATGCAAGTAGTCGAGAAGTTTATGGACAACAAAAAACATTTCCAGTTAAAGAATCTGCCATATTAAAACCATTAAATATTTACGCTAATTCAAAATTATCAGCAGAAAAAATTATTGAAAAATACAAAAAAAAGGGGTTACAAACAGCTATTTTACGGTTTTCTAATGTGTATGGAAGAACCAATGATTATCCTGATCGAGTAGTTCCAGCTTTTTGTTTATCTGCAGTTTATGGGACTTCTATTCATATAGAAGGTGAAACTAATATTTTTGATTTTACACATATTAGTGATGTTGTAGAGGCAATATCAAAGGTTATAAATCTTTTAGAAAAAAGAAAAGAAATACCTATTATGCACATTACATCTGGTACCCCAGTTTCCCTAAAAAAATTAGCAGAATTAATTCAAAAATATTCTAAATATAAAATCAAAATTATTATTGATCCACCAAGATCTTTTGATGTTTCAAAATTTTATGGTGATACTAGCTTAATAAATAAAGTTTTACAGTGGTATCCTAAAATAGATCTTCAAACAGGAATTAAATTATTAATAAAAGACTTTATAGAACAATCAAACAGTGGTAAAAAAGATAATAAATAAAATGAAAATATTAAAAATAATTCATGGATATCCTCCATATTACAATGCTGGTTCTGAAGTTTATAGTCAAATATTATGTCATGGTTTAGCTAAAAAACATGAAGTACATGTTCTTACTCGAGAAGAAAATATATTTTCAAAAGATTTTTCTTGGAGAATTACACATGATACACATCAACCTTTAATTAAATTACACAAAATTAACATACCACTAGAAAAATACCGATATCGTTATCAACATCCAGAATTAGATAAGATAGTAGAAGTATTAACTGAACATATAAAACCTGATATAGTCCATATTGGACATCTTAATCATCTTTCTACTTCATTAGTTGAAATAATAGCAAAAAAAAATATCCCTATTGTTTATACATTACATGATTATTGGTTAATGTGCCCACGTGGACAATTCATACAACGTAATCCTATTTCTTATTTACCATCATGGTCACTTTGTAGTGGGCAAAATAACAAAAAATGTGCAAAATATTGTTATTCTGGTTATTTTTCAGGAAACAAAAATGAAAACAGTATCGATACTATTTATTGGACTGATTGGATAAAACGCCGAATGTATCAAATACGTCGAATAACAAAAAAAATACAATGTTTTATTTCCCCTTCCTTATATCTATATCATCGATATATAAATGATTTTGGATTACCGAGATATAAAATAATTTATTTAGATTATGGTTTTGATTTAAATAGATTAAGTGGGCGGAAACGTGTTAACAATGAACCATTTACTTTTGGATATATAGGAAGACATACTCCAGAAAAAGGAATTCAAGTATTAATTCAAGCATTTTCTAAATTACAAGAAAATTGTCAGTTACGAATTTGGGGAAAACCCAGACCACAAAATACAGATGGATTAAAAGCAATGGCTGATAAATTGCCAACAAAAATTAAATCACGTATTGAGTGGTATTTAGAATATAAGAATGAGAACATTGTTCATGAAGTATTTAATCATGTAGATTGTATTGTCGTACCTTCAATATGGGTAGAAAACTCACCTTTAGTAATTCATGAGGCACTGCAAGCTAGAATCCCTGTAATTACTGCGAACATAGGTGGAATGGCTGAATATATTCATCATGAAATTAACGGATTGTTATTTGAACATCGCAATGAAAAAAGTTTATCTAAACAAATGGAACGTTTAATAAAAAATCCATTATTAGCAAAAAAATTAGGTTTACGCGGCTATATACAATCTTCTGATGGTAATGTACCTAGTCAAAAAAATCACATTAAAAGAATAGAAACAATCTATGAATCACTAATCAAACATTCAATTAAGGGAATAAAAAAATGAAAAATGGTCCATGGCGTATTACTTTCGATACAAATCCTGATGATTGTAACTTAAAATGCATCATGTGTGAAGATCATTCACCTTATAGTTCTACTCAAAAAACCAGAATTAAAGCAGGACTACCTAAAAGAAGAATGGACATCAATTTAATAAAAAAAATTTTAGATTATTCTCAATACACACCATTAAAAGAAATTATCCCTTCAACCATGGGAGAACCATTAATTTATGAACATTTTGATGAAATTATTTCATTATGTTATAAATATCAAATAAAACTTAATTTGACTACTAATGGAACTTTTCCACGTAAAGGTGTTAAAAAATGGGCTGAGTTGCTCATTCCTGTTACATCAGATATCAAAATATCTTGGAATGGTGCAACAAAAAACATACAAGAAAAAATTATGATAGGAACCAAGTGGGAAAAAGTATTAAATAATATAAAAAAATTTATTTTTATTAGAAATGAATATGCAAAAAAAGAAAAGAAATATTGTAATATTACTTTACAAGTAACTTTTCTTGAAAGTAATTTGCAAGAATTACCTGAAATAGTTAAATTGGGTATTGATCTTGGTGTTGATCGTATTAAAGGTCATCATTTATGGGCACATTTTGAAGAAATTAAATTATTATCAATGAGACGCAGTGAAGATTCTATTACTAGATGGAATCGAACTGTTATTAAAGCTAAAAAAATTGCTATGACTCATCCGTTACCTAATGGCAATTTTATAAAATTGGTAAATATTGATTTGTTGGATCATTCAGCTAAAAATGATCTATCTCCTGGAGGTATATGCCCTTTTTTGGGTAAAGAAGCTTGGGTAGCTACTGATGGTCAATTTAATCCTTGTTGTGCTCCTGATAATGAAAGACGTCAATTAGGTAATTTTGGTAATTTAAAAAATAAAACTATTACTCATATTTGGGAAAGTCATGAATATCAAAATCTCAAAAAAAATTATATGAAATATGATGTATGTAAAAGATGTAACATGAGGAAATCTAATTAAGTTTTTTAAAAATAAAGTAAAGGATTTTTTATGAATAAAATTAATTGGCAAAATACTATTATTTCTCCATGTGAAACTTTTCACTTATTTAATAATACCCCTTTTTATTTATCTCGTTTTAATAAAGTTATGAAATATCATGCACCAGGTTTAGCTGCTGTTAAAGATTCATCAGGTGCTTATCATATTGATATTCATGGATTACCTAAATATACCAATCGTTTTTTAGAAACATATGGATTTTATGAAACAGTCGCTGCAGTTAGAGATACAACAGGATGGTTTCATATAAATTCAAACGGGGAAGAATTATATAATGAACGCTATTTATGGTGTGGTAACTTTCAAGAAAGTTTATGTGTAGTAATGGATAAAAATTATAAATACTTTCATATTGATTTTTATGGAAAAAAAAATTACAAAGAAGTATATAATTATGTTGGTGATTTTAAGGATGGTATTGCTGTTATTTGTAATCAAGATGGGCTCCATACTCATATTGATAAAAGGGGGAAATTTATTCATAAAAATTGGTTTTTAGGGTTAGACATTTTTCACAAAGGAGCAGCCAGAGCAAAAGATGAAAAAGGTTGGTATCATATAAATAAATTAGGCCAATCACTTTATCAGGAAAGGTATATTAGAATAGAACCATTCTATAATGGTGTAGCTCATGTAGAAGATTTTTCTGGTGAATTATTAACTATAGATATTAATGGAAAAAAAATTATTGAATTAAAACCTCCATCTCAAAAAATATGGCAAAAAATTTCAGATAAAATGGTAGGCTTTTGGCAAACAGAAACACTTTGTGTAGCTACTAAATTAAAAGTTTTAGAGGGTTTACCTGGAACAACCAAAGAAATAGGAAAAAAAATAACAGTACCTCATAAACATTTAGAAAAATTGTTAAGAGCTTTATGGGAATTAGATTTTATTAAAAATGAATCAGGATATTGGCAATTAACAGAAAATGGAAAAAACATTATTCCTCATAAAGATAATTTTTTATCTTCTGCTGCGATTATGTGGTCCGATGTAAATAGAATAGCTTGGAAAAATTTAATTAATATTATTAAAGGCAAAGATAAAAAAAATACTTTATTTAAAATTAACGCATCAAATAAAAAAAGAAAAATATATCACCATGCAATTGATGGATATGCAATGAAAGATTTTTCTTTTTTATTATCTTTTATTAATTGGAAAAAACATAAAAAAATTATTGGGGTAGGGAGAAGTGCAAAGATCTTAATAGAAAAAGTATTAATAAAATATCAACATTTGGAAGGGTTATTGTTAGGAGAAAATTATATTTTTAAACCTATTTCAATTCATTCTTCTATCAAATCTAGATATCATTTAAAAGAACATATATTATATAATCCATGGCCAAAAATGGCTGATATTATTTTGTTTCCTAGAGTTTTACATTATTGGACAGATCATTTAGTAATATCTATATTACAAAAAGCATATAATGCTCTATTATTCAATGGAGAAATTTATTTACTGGAAATGTTTATTGATGAAAATAATCCAAAGGGTGCTTTACTTGATTTAAATATTTTAGCAGAAAGTGGTGGAAAATTACGGACCTTTAATCAGTGGAAAAATTTATTAAAACAATCTTCTCTTTTTATTTTTCAACACTTAAACATCACTAATTCAATGAATCTGTTGGTATTAAAAAAAGAAGAAGAAAGATATGATAATGGAATCAAAAAGAAACACTTTTAAAAAAACCGGCATAATTGTATTAAATCAAGCAATATCTAAAGAATTAATTTTTTTTATCAATAAAAAAATTAATTTTTCTATAGAAACTTATGCAAATGAATTAAATTATGATGCTAAAGATTATTTGAAGGTTGTTAGTAGATGGGCATTCCCATGTGAAATGATAAAAATTTTTTTACATTCCATAAAATTACAATTAATAAATATTGCTAGTGAGTTTATTGGGATGCCAGTAAGGTTACACAAAATTAACATTATAAGCAAATCTGCTTATTCAGATTTGCCTATACCATGTCATCAAGATATTGCTTATTCAGAAAATGATCCATATGAATTTTCTTTATGGTTAGCATTACAAGATGTCAATATTTATGATGGTGTTTTAGAATTTTTACCATGCAGCCACAATAATAAAATTGAACCGGCCGTTGATTTTTGGGCTCCTGATTTCATAGATAAAAAACAAAATTCAAACGAATGGAAAAAATATTCTATTAAGGTACCAGTAAAAGCCGGAGATATAATTATTTTTGATTCAAAAATTTGGCACCGTAGCGATAAAAATATATCAGGAAAATACAGATTTGCATTAGTAACACGTTGGAGTCGCATTAGTTATAAATCATCAATTAATATTCCAAAAAAGATACCTGCACATTTTGGTATGTGGACATGTTCAAAAATAACACAATCATTACTAAAAAAAGGACTAGAAAAATTATTTAATAAAACTGTAACAAATGAATTAAATAAAATTATTAATATATGGCAGACAACATTGATTGCTAAAAAAAAGTTACCATTCGATCTTGATATTAATCAAGCAAAAAAATCTTTACAAGAAATTTTAATTTTAAATTATGCTGCAATACACCACAATGGTGGTGATGCTCAAGGTATAATATATTCACATTTATGGAAAAATCTTTTAAATCCAATATCTAATTGGTTAAATAGTTAATTTAAATAACATTGTTATTTTAATAATAAATATAAATTAATATAATTATATCATTATAAAAATTTATACTATAAATCTTTTATAAAAAATTATACTTTAATAAAAAAACATGTTTTTATCTAAAAAAATATTTTAAATAAAATAATGAACTTAAGTAAAGAACTAGCGTTATTATTAAATCAAGAAGCAGAATGGCGTCATCAAACAATAAATCTCAATGCTTCAGAAAATTATACTAGTCCACTTATTAAAAGGCTGATTGGATTGCATCCAAGTTATGATTTTTATGATTTTCCTCCATCTGGGGGGATTATTTTAGGACCATGGAATTTTTCTAATGCGATTTATCTTGAAAAAATTTTAAAATATATTAATCAATTAAGTGAAAATTTATTATCATGTCCTCTGTTAGATACAAGAGGTAAGGGTGGGCAGGTAACTGAAATAGCTATTTTAACTGGTTTAGCAAAAAGAAATGATAAAGTTTTTTATATAAAAGAAGAAGATGGTGGACATTTTGGTTTAAATTTTATCAGCAAAAAAATTGGTATTACGTTAATTCCTATATGTTTCAATAATAAAAAATATAAAATAGATATAGAAAATACAATAAAAAAAATACGTAAAGTTTGGAAAAATGATACATCTAGAAAATTAGTCATTTTAAGTCAAAGTTTTATTTTACGTGAACAACCTTTAGAAAAAATAGTAGAAAATATAAAAAATGAGTTCAATAACACTATAATAACATATGATATTTCACATATTTTAGGACTTATCATTGGAAAAAAGTTAAAAAATCCAATTAAAGAAGGTATAGATATTATACATGGAAGCACTCATAAAACATTCCCAGGCCCACAAAAAGGAATTATAGGGTTTCCTATATTATTGCATAAAAACATAATTAGAAATATACAAGCTGCCTTATCTCCTGGTTTACAATCTAATTGTGGTACATCAGAAGTATTAGCATTAGCAGCTGCTTTAGAAGAAATGAAAACATTTGGTGAAAGCTATGCGCAAACAATATGTATAAATTCAAAATATTTAGCAAATAAACTATATTCACTAGGTTTAAAGATTCCAGGAAAAAAATTTGGTTTTACAGAAACACATCAAGTATGGATTATAATTGGTACAGAAGAAAAAACATGGGATGCTTTCGCTAAATTACATAGAGCTGGCATACGTGTTTACCCAACATATTTACCATTTGTGAATACTTGGGGGTTAAGATTAGGTACAAATGCAATCACTCGTTTGGGTTTTTCAATAAATGAAATCAAAATAGTTGCTAAATGGATTACAGATATTTTAGTGAATAATATAAAACCAGAAAATATTTTTAAAAATGTTCAAAGTCTTATGAGAGATTTTCCTATAAAAAACGTATCTTTTTCTTTCAAAACAAATAAATAAAATATAATTATTGAGTATTACAAAAAAATGATTGAATAGCAGAGCTAACTTTTTTAATATCAATATGATTGATGCCTTGATGAACAATTGCTCTTATTTTTTTATCATTTAATGCTAACAAACGAATGCTTTTTTTCATTAAATAATTAACTAAATTATATGCAGTATACGGAGTATTATATAAATTAAAAATAACAATATTTGTTTCTATATCTTTAGGATTAATTTGAATATTTGGATGATTACATAACAAAGTAGCTAATAATTTAGCATTTTCATGATCATTCAGTAAACTTTCTATGTTATTTTCTAATGAATATAAACATCCTGCTGCTATAACTCCTATTTGATGCATTGCTCCTCCTTGTTGAAATTTATAATACCATGCATCATCAATAAAATTTTTACTCCCACATAGCACTGCTCCCATTGGAGCTCCTAATCCTTTAGAAAAATCTATCCAAACTGAATCAGTATAGCGACAAAAATCTCTTGCAGGGATTTTTGTCGCTATACTTGCATTAAATAATCGTGCACCATCCATATGAATGAAAATATTATGTTGTTCAGCAAAATTTTTAATATCTTCTAATTGTGACATTCTCCAAATAGCCCCGCCACCTAAATTAGTAGTTTGTTCTATAGAAACAACACGAGCTCTAGGGATATTATAACCATTGTTATTACCCATGGCTAATTTTAATTGTTTTGCAGTGAAAATGCCCTTCAGAGACTTAATAGCGATTGGTGTTGCATTAACTAACCCACTTGGTAAGCCTGCTGTTAAATTAGCAGCATGAGCGCTTTCATCAAAGAAAATTCTATCACCTGGTCGATTACACCAAACACGATAAGCGATACCATTACACATAGTACCAGATGGCATAAAAACGCCCGCTTCTTTACCTAATAAATCACATACATTTTCTATTAAACGGTTGACTGTAGGATCTTCACCTGCAGCTTCATTACCTACTTCTGCATTATACATTGCTTTTCTCATTGCTAATGAAGGCCCAAAGTTAGTATCACTAAAAAGATCAATTTTCATTTTGTGTTCCAAATAAAAAAAATTAAAAAAAAGAAGATTTTTATCTGTTTTTATATAGAATCTAAAAGTTTTTTATTTTTATGATTTGTTTTTTGTTTTTAAAATTAAAAAATAAATGTTACATATATACATGAAAATTATTTATTATAATTATTACAAAATTAATTTGAATTCCATATAAAATCAGCTTCTCTATTTAAAGAAAATTAAGAAAAAGTCATAATTAATAATTATATTCTATTAATTTATTATTAATTATAAAAATTCATTTATTAATCGTGTATTCTTTATTTTTAAATTCACAAAAATCTTCAATAATACAAAATCCACAACGAGGCTTTTTAGCAGTACATGTATAACGTCCATGCAAAATAAACCAATAATGAAAATTTTTTTTAAATTCAATTGGCACTAATTTTAATATCTTTTTTTCAACTTCTATAACATTTTTTCCAATAGCAAAATGCGTTCTATTACAAACTCGAAAAATATGTCTGTCAACACCAATTGTGTTTAACCCATAAGCAACATTTAAAATAACATTTGCAGTTTTACGTCCAACACCAGGCAATGCTTCTAATGCTTTTCTATTTTTAGGTACTATCCCATTATGTTTATCTATTAATATTTGACATGTTTTTATTATATTTTTAGCTTTTGTATTGAATAAACCAATTGTTTTAATATAATTTTTTATTTGATCAACACCTAACGCTAGCATTTTTTCAACTGTATTGGCAACTAAATACAGTTTTGCAGTTGCTTGATTTACACTAGTATCAGTAGATTGGGCAGATAGTAATACTGCAATCAGTAATTCAAAATTTGAATGAAAAATAAGCTCTGTTTTTGGCTGGGGGTTATGATCACGTAACTTTTCAAGAATAGCTATTCGTGTTTTTTTATTCATAATTTGTTTGTAACTCCATTTAACAAAGAACATAAAAATACCATTTTCTTAAATACTTTTTTATATATAAACGTAGAAAAATTTTTCCATTATTAGATGTATTTTATATAATTTTTAAATTATTAAATTTATGAATTTCCTAAAATTTAAATAAAATAATTAATGTTTTTATCACTTAATTATTTGGTTTAATTTTCATCAATAATCATTTTTATAACTAAATTATTACTAAGTAATAATAATTATGATTTATTAATGTAAATAATTAATTAACATGTAAAATTTTTTTAAAAAATTATTCAGAAAATTATATTTTAAATAGTTTCTATTTTAATATTTAAATTAGCATTTTATAGTTTTAAAAACTAAAATTTATGATCATAGAATGCAATAATTTTAAAGTTACAACTTTAAAATTATTAATTTATATTATAAGCATTTTTTTAAAAAATCAAAAAATACCTATTTTAAAAATAGAAAATTATATTTTTTACAAAATTAAAATAATTTATTACAGTTTAAGAAACTTGTAATTAGTTTGTTGAATATACTATAATTTTAAACATATAAAAAATTTGTTTTATAAAATAGATTCACAAGAAAAATTATTCATATATAATACATTTATTTTTTTATTAAAAATTTAAAAAATGAAAAAAGTTTTTTATGAAAATTTGCTAATAAAAAATTGTTAATTTATATATTTTTTTAAAAAATCAATTAAAAAAGATAAGAATATTTTTATACCATATAAAATTTTATTTACATTTAAGGACATAACCATAGCAAAGTTATAAAATATTTAAATTATAAAATATTGTTCAATTAATTATATTTTTTATGATATTTTTCATACAAATGTACATAAAATAATAATATAAATTTACCTTAAAAAATATTTTTTATAATATTTGAAATTAAATCATAAGCTAGAAACTATATTCCATATACAACATTGGATACAATTATGATGAGCGTAAAATGCATGACAAAATAAAATTTTCTTTATTTTTACTTCACCCTCGTTATTGGATAACCTGGATAGGATTAGTAGTGCTTTTCTGCTTGGTTCAACTCCCCTATCCAATACTAATTAGAATTGGTTTTACTATTGGTACATTATCTAAATTTTTTTTAAAACGTAGAGAAAAAATTACTCGTCGTAACATAGAATTATGTTTTCCATTGATGCCATTAGATAAAAAGAAAAAATTAGTAAAAGATACGTTTTCTTCGTTAGGAATGGCATTGGTTGAAACCGGAATAGCATGGTTTTGGTCTGATACCCGTATAAGAACGCTGTTTTCTGTTAAAGGTATTTTTAACTTACAAAAAGCAATTTCTGAAAATAAAGGTGTAATGGTAATTGGTGTTCACTTTATGTCACTTGAATTAGGTGGAAGAATTATAGGTTTATGTCAACCAATGATGGCTATGTATCGTCCACATAATAATGGCGTAATAGAATGGATTCAAACAAAATGTCGCATGCGCTCCAACAAAGCTATGATTAAAAAAAAACATTTAAGAATCATGATAAAAGCATTAAAAAATGGTGAAATTGTTTGGTTTGCACCAGATCAAGATTATGGTCCTAGAGGTAGCGTATTTGCTCCATTATTTGGAGTTAAACAAGCTGCCACAACAAATGGGACATTTGTTGTGGCAAAATTAGCTCAACCAGTAATACTAACAATAGTCCTTATAAGAAATAAAAACAATGATGGCTATCATTTGATAATAGGATCAGAATTAAAAGATTATCCCAAAAAAGATAAAATTGCAGCAGCTACTTATATGAACAAAATACTAGAAAATGAAATATTACGAGCACCAGAACAATATCTTTGGTTACACCGTCGTTTTAAAACCCGTCCCAAAAATGAAAATTCCCTTTACCAATAAATCTTTTTATTATCAAATTTATATTTTTTTAAAATGGGTTTATCAATAAATGTAGTATGAAATAAAAAAGAAAAAATTGACTACCGGTTATAAAAATTATTAAATTATAATGATGCTTAGTATAACATTTTTGAAAACATTTTATTAAGAAAATTGAAAATTTTTACCACTACTCCTATAGTAAAAAAATATAAAAAAACATGATTCATTGAAATAATTTTTTTTTATTTATTAAATAAAATATAAAAAATAAATACATTTATCATTAACTATAATATTATTATTGTATGTATAAATAAAACTAAATTTTTGAAAAAAATTTTTAATATAAAAACATATATATCCATTTAAAATGGATAAAACTTATTTATTAATATTTCAATATGCAAAGCATAAAAAATCAAATTTTAGTATTAAATCTTTTATTTTATATATTTAATAATATAATACCATTTTATCTATATTTTTTTAAATTTTTATTTAAAAACATAAAAAACATTTTATATTTTTTTATTAACAAAAAATAAAAAATATTAAAATTAATATACCTAAATACATTAAATATTCAAATATTTTTCATTTTAAATTTAATTAAAAATTTTTTTTATTTTACTACATGTTATTTTATAAAATTTCAAGAAATTTTACATTACTTAAATGTTATCTCTTTTTTAAAAAATTATATATAGATTAAATTTATATTTTTTCAGTTTTTATTTTCATGAAATTAATTGAACAGATTTACGTCAATTAAATCAATGACATTTTTATAGTATATTTAAAAATATTTTTTTATATAATTAGAAATATACTGTGCACCAACATTAATTTAACTTAAAAATTACTATAAAAATCACAAGTAAAATTATATGAATTTATTGATTTATTATTAAAAATCAATATTTTTATTCATTGTAAGAAATAATTAAATTAACAAAAAATTAATATATCTAATAATTATCATATTCATAACTAATTCTAACCTTAACTACTCTTCGTTTTATTCGTTTTATTACCTCCATATTAATTTTGATAAATTCAGTTTTTTCTATTATTTTCTTTGCAGATCTTTTAAAATATTGATTATTTATATTTTTATAAAATTCATAATAACTGGATCTATTCATACCTAAATCTTCTTTTAATTGTTGTAAATGAACATCAAAATATTGCATTTTTCCAGCACTAATTTTTTCTCTAAGATACTGATAAATACGAATTGCATTCATGTCACTTAATCTAACTGCTGAGAGCAATATTTGTGTTGTAAAATCTTTTTCTAATCTACATATATAAGGTTCCATTTGCCTAGAAAATGCAACATCAATATAACCATCACCATCCATATAATCACAATACTCAGTTACATTAAGCATCCGAACACCACCTTCTAATTTTTTCCAAGGTATTAAAGGTTCTCCTATTCTTGGTATTGGTGGAAGCAGTTCCTCTCTAGGAATTGCAATTACTTGATGTTGTAATTGTTTAGCAGCTTTTTTTAATTGTTGATAAGCAGTCGATTTATCAACTCCACAAAGTTCAGAATAATCAGAAGCATAAATACGAAATACAGTGCCTCTTTCCATTATTTTTTTTTGATCTAATCTGGCTATAGTTAAAAACAATACTCTTCTTGAACTTAAAGGCATATCTGAAAGGGTCTCATTAAGACCATTTCTATGCCTTACTTTTGTTTTTTTACTGACTCTCATATAACTAAATTTGCTTATTATTTTTTAATAAAAAATTACTTTATACTAACAAATAAATAGATTCAAATTTTTAAAAAAAAATATTAATGAATATTAAAAATATGTTGATAACTGAATGCTTTTCACGGGGTAGCTGAATGCTTTTCACGGGGTAGCTGAATGCTTT